>NZ_FMHY01000001.1 GCF_900090225.1 Micromonospora eburnea | reverse complement strand
CGTCAGGCCGCGTTGGCCTGGGCCAGCGCGTACGCCTTGCGGTTCTGCACGTTGCCGTCCGCCCGCTCCCAGGCGACGTACTCCACCTGGCCGTAGTTCGCCCGCGAGTACGGGTTGACGATCATCGTGAAGTTGGCGACGCGGCGGATCGTGTACGCCTCCCGCAGGTCGCCGAGCACACCCCACCGCGCGTTCAGCGTGGTCATGTTGGGGAAACCCTGGTCGATCACCACCGGGTAGCCGAGCAGCTCGCGGGCCGGCCGGCCGCCGATGCCCGAACTCTGCTGCGGGTCGACCAGGGGCCGGCCGGCACTGTCGACCAGCGCCCGGATGCGCTGCCACGTGTTCTTACTGAACGCCCACTTCGCGGACTGCTCGTACGCCGGGTCAAGCGCGGACTCGATGTCGAGCAGCTTCTGATAGGTGATCGCGTTGCCGGCGGCCAGCACCACGTCCGCGGTGAGGCCGGCGTGCGCGATGCCGTACGGCTTGCCGGATCCGTCGGCCGTCACCCAGTCCCGGGCCTGCTTGCGGGCGATACGGGTGGCGAGCGCCCGAGCCAACAGCGCCTCGATGTCGAACTCGGCGTCCTGAATCAGCTCGACGGAGACGCGCAGGCCGGCGTTGGGGTCGGCCCCGGTCGAGGTGTACTTGTACGCCTTGAGCGAGACGGAGCCGAACGCCAGGTCGGCACCGCCAGCGAATGCCGCTTCCTCCGCGGTGATCGCACCCTCGGACGCGGTGTCGTCCACCGACGGGTACTCGACCTCGCCGCCCCGGTCGGTGGCGAAGCCGTCGACCTCGGCGGCCAGGCCGCCATAGGACTTCTGCGCCTCCACCAGCTTCTGCCGGAACTGCGGCGATACCAGGTAGCCGCCCTCGCTGTCGGTGCCGACCTGCTGGGCGTTCATCAGGTCGGAGTTGGGCTTGCCCGAGCGCAGGTAGTGGTTGAACGCCTGGTTGTAGGTGTCGTCGCGGCGTGCGGTGCCCGCGTACGCGGCGACGGCCAGGTCCCCAGGGACGGGCGTCTCGTACGCCTCCTGGCGCCGGCGGATGTTCTCCGACCGGCGGGCGCCGGCAAGCGCGGATTCCAACCGCTCGTACCGGTTGGCCTCGGCGTCGGTCAGCGCGCGGGTGTCGGTGTTCGCCGCGATCGCCGACATCTCGTCCATGATCTCGTCGATCGTGGCGGGGATCGGCTCGTCGCGTGGCTGGGTGGCGGCCGCGGGGTCGCCGGCCGCCGGCGGAGCCGGCCGGTTCGCCGGCGGCGCCGGCGGGCGGGCGGGCGCCCGGTTGAAGAAGCGAGCCACGTCCAGCGGGGTCGCCTTCGGGTCCATCGGTGTCATCCCCTCTTACGGCCAGCGGCGGCCCGCTGGTTGGTCGGGCGGCGGCGGCGCAGCTCGCACTGGTGGTACATCCACGCCTCGGCCGGGCTGAGCGGGCGGCCGTCGACGGGGAGCGCGGCCATCTCGGCCAGGAGCTCGTCGTCGGTGGCCCTCTCCACCCAGCCGGCGTAGACCTGCTGGAACTGCTCCCAGTCGTCCACGTCGGCGGTCGCCTGGTCGGGCAGCTTCGGTGCGGTACGCGGCCGGTCGGGGGTGTCCTCGGCGGCCGGGGTCGGGGCGTCGGTCATCGGGCGGGTGTCCTTTCCAGGTGGGCGCGCGCCCGAGCTGTGACCAGCTGCGTACGCGGCAGGATGTTGGATGCGGGTTCGTCGTCGATCGCCTCGTCGGCCAGGCCGGCGGCGGCCGCCTCGGCGGCGGTGTACCAGGTCTCGGCCCGCATCGCGGCCCGCCAGTCGTCGGCGCTGCCGCCGGCGCGGGTGGCGTAGATCGACGCGATGTTGTCCGATAGCCGGCCCAGCTGCGCCGCGGTCTCCAGGTGGTCGGCCTCGTTGCCTATGGTGAGCGCCAGACCGTCATGGATCATCAGCTCGCTGTGCCGGTTCATGACGCGATGCTCGGCGGCTTGCAGGACCCACGACGCGGCCGACGCGGCCAGGCCGTCAACGGTCGCCTCGACGCGCGCCGGGTGGTCGCGCAGCGCGTTGTAGATCACGAACCCGTCGTAAATCAGGCCACCGGGGGAGTTGATCCGCAGGTCGATGACCGGGGCGGTGATGCCGCGTAGGTCACGCACGAACTCGCGCGCGGAGATGCCCCACTCGCCGATCACGTCGTACAGCTCGACCAGGGCGCGGTCGGCCTCGTTGCGGATCGTGTACCAGCCGCCGGCGCCGCGCTGCGTACGGCCGGCCGCGGTCGACCAGCGGGACAGCAGCTCGGGCGGCAACAGCTCGCGGACGGTCACGCCGGTACCTCCTGGGGCTGCTGGCCGGGCTGCGGCGACGGCAGCGCCAACACGTCACCGCCGGCGATGGGCGGCAGACCGAGCCGGGCACGAGCCTCGTTCACGGTGAGGATCGGCTTGCCGGTCTGCTTGATCAGCAGGTCGATCTCCTGCTCGGGGGTCGGCCTCTCCCACTCGTGGTAGTCGAACCGCACCGACCGGGGCGCGGCGAGCAGGCGGGACAGCCGCTGTTCGAGGCGTGCCGTCCAGTGGGCCAGGGTGTAGCGGGACAAGCCGCGGTTCTGCTCGGCCACACCGGTGCCCCAGCTGGTCTGCTTCTCGGTCTGCATCAGCAGATGCGGCGGCACGCCGGTGAAGCGTGCGATCTCCTCGATCTGGAACTGGCGGGAGGAATGGAACTGCGCCTCTTCGTTGGTCATCTGCCACTTCTGCAGGTGGATCCGCCGGTTGATCACCGCGATCCCGGAGGCGTTCTCCCACCCGGCCGTTTTCAGGTCGAGGTCCTGCTTGATGTGCTGGGCGTCGTCCGGGCCCCATTGTTCCCCTTCCTCGGGGGTGGCGAGGCCGGACATCAGGGCGCCGTCGGAGAACATCTTGCCCGCGGCCCGGTCCCCCGCCACGGCGATGCCCAGGCTGTTGGCGGCGACCTGGAGCAGGCCGACGCCGCGGCGGCCGTCCAACGACAGGGCCGGGCAGTACGTCATGGTCTTGTCGGTGAACTCGCGCCGGGACCCGTCCTGCAAGAACGCCGTATACGTGCGCTGGTAGGGCGTGGACAGCTCGCTGGCCGCCTGTTTCGGCGGCGGGTCGACCTGCACGCTTCCCGGGTGGATCGGCACCAGGCCGGCCAGGGCACCGCCCACGTTGTACACGTGGGCCAGACACGCGGCACCGTGCATCATCTGATGCGCGATCACGGTCTGTTTCCACTCGAACGGCGTCATGCCGACCACCCCGCCGGGATCGTCGAACACCGACCGGACACGGGTCACCACGCCGTCGACCTCGCGGACAGTGGGCATCGGCAGCATGGCGATGGTCCCGGACACCAGGTTCACCGCGCGCCACATGGCCGACAGGCCCAGCGCGGTGGCCTCCCCCACCGGCACGCCCGAGTAGTTGCCGACACCGATCCGGAAATACTCGGCCAGCGCGGGGTCAGAGATGCTGACCAGGTCACTCGGCGCTTGCGCCGGGCGCCGGCGACGCCACAACCTCCACCCCATAACCGGAAGGGTATCTCGTGTGATCGAATTCCGGAATTGAGGATCGCGTCACCGGCGCGCGGTCACCACCGCGAGGGGCGGCGGGGGCGTCGGCAGCGTGCGGGCCAGGTGGACAGCGCCGGCGACGGCGTACACCGCGGCGGCGCTGCCGCCGGCGCGCACGAACACCCAGGCGTCACCGGGGCTCTTCTCGACGGCTTCGGCCTGGGCGTCGAGCATGTCCTGACCGGAGTGCACCACCGTCCGCCCGTTGACCTCCTTCGCCAGCCCCATGCAGACGGCGGACGTCTCGCCTCGGATCCCGGCGACGGTCACGCCGGGCGGCGGCCAGTCCCGCACGCCGGCCTTGCGGCGGTCCGCGACCCGGGCCGCCACGGCGGCCGCCGGGCCCGTCGGGAACCAGCCGAGCACCCGGGGCCGCAGCTTGGCCACCCAGCCGGGCAGCTCGCGTTCCATGGCGGCCGCGGCCGCCGGCCCGGTCCACTCGTGCACCGTCTCCACTCGGACCCGGCCGTCCTCGAGAACGGCCGCCGCGGCAAGGACGGCGTGCGTGGTGTCCGGGGACAGGTCGATGCACAGCGCGAGCCGGGACCGGGCGTCGTCGAGGGTTCCGGGCACCTTGCATTCGCCCCAGCCGGTCGGGTCGAGCGCCGGATTCAGCTTCGGCACCGACATGCACAGGACCTCGGTGACGAACCCGGCGACCTCCTCCGGGTCGGCGCCCGGCATGGCCAGGCGCGTGGCGGCGCCGGCGATGACGTCCGGGTCCATCCGCCGGCCCAGCTGCGGGTTGGCCGCAGCCCAGCCGGCCGGGTCGGTGATGTGCGTACCGGGCGGGGCCGAATACTCCAGGATGCCCAGCCGCGGGTCGCCCTCGCCGGTCTCGACGAACTTCACCGCGGCGGTACGCAGGGCCCGCAACACCACCGACCGGACGTCGCCCTGGTTGGTGATGTAGACGATCTGGGCTTCCGGCACCGCGTTCGTGGCGAACGTGACCGCGTTGTACGCCTCCCAGGTGTGCTGCTCGCGCAGCTCGTCACCGATCGCCCGGCGGATCGTCTTGCCGCGGCCGCCCTTGCGGGTCGCCGCGCCGATCTTGTACGCGCAGCGGTCGGTGGTCGACAGGACCTGTTGCCCGTTGCCGATCCGGACGGAGCGCACCCGGGCGGCGAGCGCCGGCGTTTGCTGGGCGAGCTCGACGGCGAACTCCCACGCCTCCTTGGCCTGCTCCAGGTCGGTTGAGGTGCCGAACACCATGGCCTGCCGCTCGACGAACATCCAGTACAACGCCAACACCTTGCACAGGTGCGTCTTGCCGTTCTGGCGGGCGACGATGATGAGGATCTGGCGGAACCGCGGCCGCCCGTCGGGCAGCAACTCGCCCAGGTGGATCACGCACCACTGCTGCCACGGGTCCAACGGCTGACGCAGGATCTCCCGGGCGAACCAGATGACCCGGAAGCCGTAGCTAGTCTCCGGCGTCAGCGGCCGTAACGGCCGGGTCCACAGCCTCGGTGTAATCGAGCCCAGCGGCACCACCTCCGCCGGCGGCGGCGTCGGCTCGCAGCTGGTCGAGCTGACCGCTTGCAGGGTCACCGCCGGCCTCCTGTCCTCCACCACGCACCGCCGGCCGGGCGCCCGGACTCATCCCCAACCGGTCAAGCGTGGCCTCAAGCCTGCGACCGATGATGTCGACCTCGGTGATCACCCGTTTGTGGTGCACCGGCGAGTCGATCGCCTCTTCCTCGCCCAACCGCTTGATCAGCCGGTCCAACTGGCGGGCGTACGTCAACGCGAGCTCCACCGTGGCGGCATCCCGAGGCAACCGGGGCGTTTCCTGCAACGCAAGGCGAAGTTTGCTGGAAATCGTCACGAATTGCCCCGCTCTGGCGAAAAACCGGGGCCTCCGGAGGCCCGGGGGAGAGAAAAGGACAGGGCGCGGGTGTCCCTGGGGTCAGGCTCCGAACTTTTCGCGCCGCGCTGCGCGGTCGCGCTCGCGCCGGCGTCGACCGCGTGCACGAACGCGCATCGCGTCCTAGGAAGCGAGATCTCACCATCGAGTCACCGGCCTGTTCGGTGGGTCGACGTGCTCGGTCGGGTCACCGATATGCAGGTTGCACGCCGCGCAGCTGGCCACGATGTACGCCGGATCATCGCCGGTCACCGCGCGGCCGCGCGTGTGGTGCGCGTGCCCCGCGTTCGGCCCGGTCAACTCGGCCCGGCCCGTACACCGATGCGACCCGGGCACCCGATCGCACCAGCCGTCCGCGTGCGCCCGGCACCGGTAGCCGTCGCGCCAGAGCACGAACGCGCGCACGGTTCTCCACCGCCTGGTGCTCCCGCTCGCCCAGCTTGCCGACATGATCCAAGTATCCGGTCACGGTTCATCCATGCCAGGGCGAGGAACGTCCGGGGGATGCCCGGCCTTGGGTACGCGGGGGCGCAGGTACGGGGATGCCCTGCCGGCTGGTCGGACAGTATCGGGAGGCCCGAGCCTCGTCGATGAACCTGTGACGATGCCCGCCCCGTCCCGTCCGGGAGAGGTCCGCTCCTGTGACCGTCCCTGGTCTGGGCGTAGATCTGCGCGCACACCGGTGACCGGACACGCGACTGCACCTGTGACCGGACCTGCGACGGTCGCAGGTTCTGTCGTAGGTCCGTCGTAGGTTCCGTCGTTGGTCTGGTCGGTGGTAGGTACGGGCAACAGCACCATGTCCGCCTGCTCGGGCGTGCGCCGGTTCTTACGGTTGTTGCAGCCGCGGCACGCCACGACAAGGTTGTCCATCCCGGCGGCCACCTCGGGGTCAACGTGGTCGAACGTCATGCCCTCGTCGGTGATCCTGTCGCTGTGCTTGCACAGGCGGCCGCAGTAGCGGCACCGGTCCCGGTCGCGGTCGCGTACCTGCCGCTTGAGCTTGGCGTCGCGCAGCTCGCGTTTCTTCGCGCGGTGGACGTCGTTCTCGCTGCGGCTCGGGTTGCGGTCGAGGTAGTCATGTACGGCGTAGGCGTAGTCGGCGTGCCAGGTGCGGCCGTCGAGGCACGGACACGCCGGCGTCGTTCCGTCCGGGTTACGTACGTGCAGCAGCGGCGCCCGGCCGTACCGGGCGCGCAGCAGCCGCGCCGTGGTGGCCTTGGTGCCGTACTCGTCGACGACGTCGGCCGGGACGAACCCGTCAGTGCCGGCACCGGCCACCCAGGTCACGATCTGAAGCCAATGGCCGATCGTGGCGCATCGCTGTTCTGTGGCGCGTACGCCGGTGGCCCCGTCATCGACGAGGCCACGGATTTTGACCGAGGTAATCAGCTTGTCGTCGATGCGGAGCCACACGGGGCGGTGCCTTCCTGGAGTTGTGCGGGTTGCGCTGGGTGGTGCTGCTCAGGCCTTGCGGACACGGACCCGCCCATACCAGCGGTAGCGGCCCCGCTCGCCGGCGATCGGGGTCGGCGGCATCGGGTCGGTCCGGCACGCCTGGGTGTCCGTCGAGTCCGGCTCGGGCACGACGATCAGGCCCATCGCGGCCAGCTGGGCGCGCAGCTGGGCGATCTCGTCCCAGGTGCCATGCGCCCACACCTCCAGGCCGATCGCGCGGCCGATCGTGCGCGCCATCAGCTCACCCCCGGCACATGGACGTCGACGACGGGCAGCAACTCGTCCTGGACGTGGTGCTGGCGGCGCAGCTTGCGCCAGCACTTGTCGCCGATGCGGCGGGCCCTGGACGTCGGCGACGTGCACAGCCGGCCGCAGAGCCGGCAGCGGACCGGGGTCATGCCTTGGACCACCGCCCGGCGGCGAAGCCGACCAGGTACGCGCCGGCGGTCGCGGCCGCGGTCCACACGAAAATCAGCAGCGTGGCGGACATCGGTCACGCCCCCAGCGCGGTGTACGCCGCGGCGGTCGGCCAGTAGCGAGGCGTGCGAGTGCCGGTGTCCCACGGGAACGGCGGCAGAACCCCGAGGTCGATCAAGGCGTCGACGCCCTCCCCGACGCTGCGCACCGGACGGAATATGGCCCGGACCGGCCAGGGGTGGTCCTTGGTCGGGCGGGTGAACACGGACACACCGCACCCGCCCACCCGCTCGATACGTACGCCGGCGGTCGCCTGGCTGGAGTCGGCGGCGTTGATCCACCCCATCCAGTCGTGCGCGGTCCAGCCGTGCGTGCGGGCCCAGCAGTGCACCGCGGCGAGTAGGTCACGATCGGCTGCGGTCAGCTCGCCGGAGAGCAGGGGGTTGTCCGGTGTCGGTGTCGGATACGTCATGATCACTCCTTGAGTCAGAGATGAGGGCGCGCGCCGGGCCCGGGGGAAGCACGGCTGAACGTGGGCCGTATCGGGCCCGGCGCGCGCGTACGCGCCCGGCGGCCGGCCGGATTGTGGTGGTCACGGCCGGCCGCCGGGGATCAGTGGGCGGCCAGCCAGACGAGGCCGGCCGCGGCCGCCATGGCGACGAGGACGAGCGCAACCAGCGCGGTGGTGGCGGACGCGCAGCCGCCCGGCCGGCCCTCACCGCCGGCGGTGCCGGGCGTACGCCGGCGGCCGGGCCCGGACGGACGCCGGCCGGCACCGCCACCCGTACCCGGGCCGCGGGTGCCCCGGTTCGCCTCGGGCTCGACGTAGCCGACGCCGGGCCGCCACCCGTCCGGCCAGATGTCGTGCCGGGTGACGTCGTCGACGTACTCCGTACGCGGCTCCGGCACGGGCCCGCCGGCGGTGGGCAGGTTCGGCCGGTTGGCCAGCCAGTCGCCGTACGCGGCGTCCTTCCGGTCGCCGGCGGCCGGGTCGGTACGCGGCTCGGGCATCACCAGGGGCCGGGTGACGTCGGCGATCAGCGCGTCAATGCACGGCAGGCACGGGCACGACGGCGGGTGCGGCTCGTCGGCCGGACGCGCGGCCGCCGGGAACATGTCGCGCTGGCTCAAGACGCCACCGCCTCGGGCTGCGATCCACTGAGGATCGCGGTCACGTCGTCTGCGCGGACCTTGGCACGCCCGCCCGGCATGGGTACGGACCGGAGCTTGCCGGCCCTCACCCAGCGGCGGACGGTCGACGGCGAGACCTCCAGACGCGCAGATGCCTCGGGAATGCTTAGCAACGTTCGATTTGACGCCATGCGGCAGACCGTAGCCACGGACGGAAGTGCCGTCAAGCGTCACTCGCGCGCTCTTCCGTCAGAAACCCGTCCGCGTGTCAATCAATGCGCGATATGGCGATCTTTGCGCGGTGCCGCTACGCTTCCGGACATGACGATGGCTACGACGGTCCGGCAGTCCACAGGGTGGATCGCCGATGACTCGACGTTCGGCGCTCGCCTGGCCCTGGTCAGACAGCGCATGGGCTGGGGGAACATCGCCGAGGCGGCGAAAGCGTGCGGCCTCCCAGTCGACTCATGGCGCAACTGGGAGCGCGACAACCGGGCGCCGCGCCGGATCACGGTGATCGCTAAGCAGATCAGCACGGCGAGCGGGTGCGACTACCTCTGGCTGCTACTCGGGCCCGATCACGGGGGCGAGGGTGGAACTACTCGCCAGTATTTCCAGCCGGCACGCCTCGTCGCCGCTGTTGACCCGGCCGCGCCGTCCAGCCGCAGGCCCGTGCGGCGCACCCAGCCGCGACGCCCGTCCGGCAGCACCAGGCCGCGGACGGCGGTGGCGGCATGAGCACACTCACGGCCAAGGAACGACGCTGGCGGGCGATCGACCGGAAGTATGCGCGGCAAGAACGGCTCAACGCCCTTCGGTCCTCGGCGGAGAAGATGGCGATGCGGCTCGCCGCCTCGAACTACGACAACGCGCGGCACCTGGGGGACGACCGGGATAAGTCCGACCGGGCATTTCGCGCCGCACGGCGGCAGACGGCGGCGTTGCGGCGGCTGCTCGACGCCCTCTATGCCGAGGCGATCCGGTGATGGGCATGATGTCGGAAGGCCGGTGGACCGACACCACGACGACCGCGGCCACGCCGCCGATCGACCGGTACGAACTCGGCCTACTGCACGGCGGGATCGACTCGCTGGAAAGCGTCCTGGAGCTAATCAACATGCCCGGGGCGGACATTCAGGCGGTAGTGCGCGCGCTGCTGAAAGACAAACGAGATCGCGCGGCCGGCCGGGGTGTCCGGTGATGGGCCGGCGCGCGGAGACGGCGGCCGCCGTGCTCCAGCTGGTCATCACGGTGTGCATCGGCGGGGCGCTGATCGTCGCCGGTGTCACCCAGCCGTCGACGCCCGCGCCGGCGCACCGGGTCCAGCACATCCGGCCCGCGACCGAGGCGGAAGAACGCCAGTGGGAGGTCAACCACCTGGCGGACGTGTTGGAGGCGTGCGCGGCGCGTCCAACATGTGACCAGTCCGTCCCATAGCCCTGGACGGCACATCACTCTTCGCACAAACGTTCGAATCAATCTCGCTGGTTTCATATACGTGGGGTGACCATGGGATTTACCACCTTGCAAATTGCTTCAGATAGCAACGATCCTCAAGCAATGAGCTACTTGATCGATCTGCATCTGGCGCACCTACGCGCCAGTGCCAAGAGCGGAAGGACGGTCGAGGCGCGCGCAGATCTGCTGCGCCGTCTCCATCACGAACTGCCGTACGGACTCGCGTACGCGGCCACCGACGAACTGGACGCCTGGCTCGGCGGCAACCCCGCCTGGTCGAGGTGGACCAGGGCCACGTACGCGATGCACATCCGCGGCTTCTACCGGTGGGCGTCGGCGGCCGGGCACCTCGACGGCGACCCGACAGCGGACATGGCCAAGCCCCGCAACCCGAAGTGCCTGCCGAACCCGGTCACGGACGACGAACTCGTCCAGGCCCTCGCGCGGTCGGCCGACCCGTGGCACACGGCGATCCTGCTCGCCGCTCACGCCGGCCTACGGGTCAGCGAGATCGCCCGACTCGACCGGGCCGACGTGACCGAGGAAATCATTCGCCTGGTGGGCAAGGGCGGCGACCCCGAGGCCGTGTACACGCACCCGGTCATCTGGGCGCACGTACGGGACCGGCCGCCCGGCCGGCTCGTGCGCGGCCCGTCCGGGCAGACCATCACGGGCCGGTGGCTGTCGCAGCACCAGGCGGCGCACTTCCGCCGCATCGAGATGCCCGGGGTACACATGCACCGGTTCCGGCACTGGTTCGGTACGGCGCTGCTGGACGCCGGGAACAGCATGCGGGAGGTCCAGGAGTCGATGCGACATCAGTCCGTCAGCTCGACCCAGATCTACACGAAGGTACGGAGCGGGCAGCGCCGACTAGCCATCAGATCACTGCCCACTCCGGTTACCAAAGAGCCCGACGAGAGCCCCAGATAGCACCACCGACGGTACCGGCCCGGTCGCACGATAGCGACCGGGCCGGTCAGCTTTTAAGGAAGTTCTGTACGTGTGTTCGACTGGCCCGGGGCCGGGTCGGGGGTGACCGGCTTGGACGCGGCCAGCTGCCGCGACTGCTCGGCGATGATCTCCATCAGCCGCGTGACGTTGCCGTTGGTCTGCTGGGCGACCTGGCTGGTCGTGCTCTTCACATCGGCGACCTGGGCGGCGACCATCGCGGTCAGCACCGGCACGACGAGCAGAGACATCACGACCACGATCGTGTCCGTCGACACCCCGGCGATGGCCATGACGGCGGCCGCGGCGACGGCCAGGCCGGCGAGCACCACGGCGGCCCACATGAAACGCGGGTTCACGACGCGGGCCCTCCGGTGAGCACCCGGCGGACGATCGCGTCCGCAAGCTGGTCGTAGTCGATGGCACCGCCGGCCGGCCGCGCGGCGAGCTCGTCGACGCGGGTGGCCAGCTTGGCCACTGCCGCCGGTACGGCGCGCAGCTGGTCGAGGGCCACGCCGACCGTGACGCCGGATCGGCCGATCATCGTGTTGTGCAGGGCGGCCTGAATGATCGGGGTGTCCGTTGCCCTGTCGAGCATGTCTGTGTCCTCCAAGAGTCCCCATGGTCGGGTGTCCTGCTCCGCCTCGCGCGTCTGGTCTATCGAGAGGTGGAAGTGCTTTTCGTGCGGGTTCACCCCGTCGTACGGCTCGGATTTCCAGCCGCGTAGCCGGTGGTAGAGACGCCGCTCATAAATGACGTAGCGGGCGGACGGATGCCGCTTGATCGCTGCGAAAATCGTCGGGAAGTCGACGCCGTCCTCGTCGACGTCGATCGCGTCGACCGACCCGCGCTCGTTCGGGTTGTGGTCCGATCGGGTCGCCTGGTGCCGGGCGTCGCCGATCCACCCGTCCGAGGTCCGGTCCCGGCGCGGCCACCGCCGGTTGATCTCGTCGCGCAGCACCGTCAACGCCGGCGCCAGGTACGGAGGCGCGCTCACGACGCTTCCACCGCGACCCAGTGCACGTTCAAGGTCATGGTCTGTGCCGCGGTCAGGTCCACCCGGACCGTCGCACCGGCGGCCGAGAGCACCGAGACCAGAACCGTGGACTTGACCGCAGCCCCGGCCCCTGTCACCACCTGGGTAACGATCACCGGCTGCGCAGCGAACGGCGCTGGAAACACAATCGCCGCGGTGGCACTCGACGCCCCGACGAACGACACCGGGACCACCCGGACCACCCCGTCAGGATCATCCTCGACCTGGGCGCCGTGATCGTCTCCCCAGCTAGGAACCCACCAGCCATGCTGTCTCCTCCCTACAGCCCGGGAACCGCGGGCAGCCACACATCTACCGGGGTGCCGGCCTGCCACGCCGCGGTGACGCCGTTGAGGCCGCGGGCCGCCACCGTGGCGGTCTGTGGGGACGCCGCGCCGGTGATCAGGGACACCCGCACCCGCTCTTCGCCGACGCGCAGGTCGAGGGGGAAGGCGGCCGGGTTGGTCGTCCACCGGCCGGACGCCGCGGTGGTGGCCAGCTGCATGGTGGCCGCGCCGTTCCAGGGCGCGGCGAGGGTTGCGCCCACGATCCCCACCCGGGCCGGGCCGTCCACGACGGCGATGTCGTACGGCTGGGCGGGCACCCCTGAGAAGGTGATCTTCCACGTGTATTCGGCGATCGTCTCGGTGTAGCCGAGCGCCAGCGTGCGGATGTCGCCGGCGGCCCACGCCGGCGGGCCGGTCACCTCCAGGACGTCGCCGGCGTCGACGGCGAGCAGCGCGGCCATGGCGGCCGGGGCGGCCTGCCACTCCGGCGAACTCAGCTCCACCGACAGGGCCTCGTACCGGGGGCGGTCCACGGTGCCCAGGTGCCGCGCCACGACGCCTGATCGGCCAGCTGATCGTCGCCAGCGCAGTTGAGCTCTACCTCGGTGCGGTACACACCGACGCCGGCCGGGGCGGCACCGCGGCCAGCGGGCCCGTCGTCTGCACCGCCCGGACCGAGCTGCCGTCGGGCCTCTTCACGACGACGTCGTTGCGGACCGCGTCGGCGTCGTCGATCGGCTCGAACGGCGGGGCCAGCTGGCCCGTGTAGGCGATCGGAGTCGGGGTCTGGTTGTAGAGGCTGGCGCAGGTGCGGTACACGAGGCCCAGGACGTCACGCTGCTCGTACAGGTAGCCGCCGTCGACGTCGACGGACTGATCGGCCAGCTCGCTGAGCGACGCCGTGGCCTGGTAGCCCAGCCGGCCGGCCGCCGGTGACCCGATCACAGTGACGGGAACGCCCTCCTCGCCGGCGACCCGCACCAACCGATCAGCGGCCGTCTCGTACCAGTAGCCGTCCAGCGGGCCCAGCCGGAACCCGGGCGGCAGCGACGGGTAGTCGACCAGACTGCCGCCGATCGGGAACGGGCGGCCGGCCCACACCGCGACGTGCCCGAAGCCGAGGGGCTTGGTCGACGTCGCGCGCCGGGTGTTCACCCCGATGGAGGTCACGCCGGCGAGCGTGCCCGCGACGGACCCGGTCCCCTCGATGTAGCTCGCCCCGGCCCAGCGGACGCCGGCGGAGATGTTGCTCCCGTTCTGCCAGACGGACACGTTGGCCAGGTAGAAGCTGGTGACGACACCGAACCCGGTGGTGACCAACGTGGCCGCGCCGTCGGCGTTGTAGGCCACCAGCCGCATGTCGAGGCCGCCCACGATCTTGGCGGTCAGCTGCCACCGCACGTACGTGCCGCCCGGCGTGGTGATGTCCAGGAGGACGACGTCGCCGGTGATCGCGGCGATGTCGGTCAACTCGACCGCGGCCATCGCCGACCAGCCGGCCGCCGTCGACGCGGTGACGCTGGCGGGCACGTCGCCCACCAGGGACGCGCCGGCGGACACGTCGGCGATACGGTCTGTGCCCCGCCGCACCGTCGCGCCGGTCACCACGTTGGTGATGTCCGTCCAGGCCACCGTCCCGGCGACGCGCATCGGCGACTGGCCGGACAGCGCCGACCCGCCTACGGACGCGCCGGCGCCGTCCTCCAGCGGCCAGTACGCGAGGGCGGACGCGGCCACCGTGCGGCGCAGCGGCGAGAGCTTCGGCTGTTCACCCTGCCCGAGGCGGCGCAGGATCCCGGACGCCTCGACGTCGACGTACCGGTCGGTGCCGGGCAGGTTCCACCGCGGCGGCCACTCCGACACCTCGCCGGCGAACCGGGCGACCAGCGGGCCGGCGAGCGGGCCGGCGGACACGCGCAGCGGGGTGTTCCGGCCGATCAGCCCGTACCACGGGCCCGTCGGGTTGCGCGGCGCGTACCGGTCCGGGTTGTTCAGGCGCAGCGAGCAGCGACCGTACTCGGCGCGGCCGCCGGCGCTGGTGCGGCCGCGGGTGATCGTGACCGGGCCGCGGACGTCGGCGGTGATATCCACCCAGCCCAGCACCGGGCCAAGGTGGAGCTCCACCTTGGTCCGGAACAGCTTGCTCATGCGCGGCCGCCGAGCACGTATTGCACGTAGCCGCCGCGCTTTTTGATGGCCCGGGCCAGGATCTCGACCAGGAGGTCGTCGAGGCGTGAGCCGGCGGTGTCGATGGTCAGCGTCGCGCCGGCGCTGCCGGCCGCCGAGTTGACCGTCTCGCCGGCCTGCAACATGGCCAAGACGTTCTGGCCGGGAGCGCCCGGTACGCGGCCGCCGGCGTGGAAGGTCGGCAGGTGCGGCACGCTGATGGAGTTGCCACCGATGACCGGCACCCACGACGGTACGGTCCAGCTGAGCCGGCCTACCGTGCGGTTCCAGCCGGTGGCCACCGCGTTGAATCCCGCCTTGAATGGCCGCGAAATCGCGTCACCGATCCGCGAGAATGCCGACCCGATCCAGCCCGGGATTTTCTTGATGAAATCCCACGTGCTCGACGCGGCCGACTTGATCCATCCCCACGACGCGCGCCAGGCTTTTTGGAACCAGTCGGTTTTGGTGGCGATCAGCACGATCACGGCTATCAACGCGATGACGCCCACCACGATCCACGTAATCGGCGACGTCCACAGCGACAGGTTGAGCAGCGCCTGAGCGCCGGCCCAGGCCTTTTGCGCGGCCGCCACCGCCAGGGCGCCTACCCGGGTCTGCGCGAACCACCCGACGGCAGACTTCAGTTGGGGGATCAGCAGGTTGTAGAACCCGGACGCGAGGTCGCCGACACCGAATCCGATCATCAGTAGCTGCTCTTCGAGACCGAGGCTCTTGCCTTCCTCGTCGACGCCCTTCAAGCCGAGCCGCAGATCATGCAGACCGGTGATCGTGTCGCGGAACCCCATCGCCTTGGTGTCGATGGAGTCCGCGGCCTCGCCGGCCCGGTCGAACCCCGCCGCGGCGCCGTCGACCTCGCGGGACATGTCCCGGGCGGCACCACCGACCCGGGAGAAACCGTCCTCGACGCCCTTCGTCTCTCCGGCGAACGTCAACGTCACCTGGTTGGGCATCAGCTGACCTCCAGCCCGGCGTCACGGGCCAGCTGGGCGAGCGCATCGGACATGATCTCGGTGACCCGATCCCGGCGCACCTCCAGGCCCTTGTACACGTACCGGCCCTCCCGGATGAACGGACGCTTCGACGGCCGGCCCTTGATCCGGCCCTCGCCACCGAAGTCCAGCCATGGCGCGTACGGGGCCGCGCGGCCGCCCAGCGCGATACGCGCTACCCGCTGCGTCGAGCGAGCCTTGAGCGACCGGGCGGCCCGACCGGACCGGCGGGGAAACCGGGCTCCGCATAGTCGATGATCTCCTCGGCGGCCGCGTTGAGCGCCAGGCGCAGTTGCCGGGGCAGGCCAGCGTCCATCGCCCGAAGCTGCGCCTGAAACTCTCGCAGCCCCGATACGTGGATCTTCGCGACCATCACAGCCCCGCTTTCGCCCGTTCGAGTTCTTCCCGCTGCGCTTTCAGCGCGTAGTACCGGGACCAGTACAGGAATTCCGCCTGACTCATCCGCTGCCGCAATTCCGCGACGGTCATCGACAGTTTCTGCGCCAGGAAGAATTCGAAATGCAGATCGTCATCGTCGTCGAGAAGTGCTTTTGGTTGCCTCCTTGCCGGCGCCCGGCTTCATGCCGGACAGCTCGGCGATCGCGTCGGACACGGCGACCAGGTCGCCGGCGTCGCCGGCGGCCGCCCACGCCGCTACCTCGTCCTCGGTCATCTTCGGGTCGGTCATGCCCGTGGCGATGTAGTACGTGTCGCGGTCGGCCGTCGACCGGCCGTCCTGCGCGGCCAGGACCTCGTCGCGGGTCAGCGCCCGGACCGCCACCGTGGATCCGTCGGGCAGCGTGGCGACGCCCCGGCCGGTCTTGCGGGCCAGGATCTGGTCACGGGTCAGGTGTGCCATGGGTCGTGCTCTCCTTACGCCTGGGGGGTGTCGTCGACCTCGTCGGAGATCTCGAATTCGGCCGACCAGCTGACGATGTCGTCGACCGGGTTGGTCTCCACGTACTTGGACACGACGGCGTCGAACTTGTCCTGAGGCTTCCCGGCGCCGGTGCCCTCCGGCTTGCGCACCACGGCTACCGTCTCGCCAACAGCGGCTTGATCGCGGCGCGCGGCCCGGTGGTCTCGGAACTGTCGTACGTGCCGCCGCAGGTGAACTTGCCGTCAAGCAGGCCGCCGGACTTGGTCTTGGCCTTCTTGCCGTACCCGGTGGTGTCGTGCACATCCGCGGAGCCCTCGTACGACGAGGTCTTGCAGTGCGCGGAGATGTCCTTGGTGGCCACCGTCACCACGGTGTGCTTGCCGTGAACCGCGCTCATGGGATCACGCTCCTACTTCTTCGAACCGATGACGTCGAGGGTGAACAGGGCGGCCAGCTGGTCGACGCCGGCGATCGTGACGACGTCGACGTCGCCCTCTGTGCACGTCACCTCGTCGCACGACGTCCAGGCGTACGCCTCGACCAGCGCGTACACGCTGGCCGGTCCCGAGGCGTTGAGGTAGGCCGCCAGCCGGTCCCGTGTCTGCTGCTCGTTCGGGGGACCGAAGGAGATCACCAACTGCAGGGTGATGCGCCAGTTCGCGCCGTCGATCAGGTAGCTCGCGTTGGTCGGGTAGTTGACCACCGCGGCCGGCGGCGACACCTTCCCCACCGGCCACCCGTACGCGCGCAGGCCGTCCACCTGGCCCATGCAGGCGGCGACCTCGTCCATCACTGCGGCAAGGTTCACCCTGCCGCCACCAGCGCACGAGGCCGGCCAGGCTGACCGCGACGTCGGGGTCCAGCCGGGCGAGTAGCCGGATCTCGGATCCCTGGTCGGGTGATCCGGCGACGCCGGCGGCGCATCGCGGCGCCACGCCAGTCGGGAGCCCTGCAACAGCGCGGCCTGCACCACCGGTACGGG